>NZ_CP002702.1 GCF_000521565.1 Buchnera aphidicola str. G002 (Myzus persicae)
TTTTTTTATAAAAAATAGCGAAGATTTTATAAACAAAATCTTCGCTATTTTTTATAAAAAAATAAATATGTTTATTTATTCTTTTTTATAAGATTAAAAATAATGTTATTTTGCATTTATGTCATAAGAAGCATTTATTAAAAAAAACAGTATGCATTTATATGTTTTTAAAAAGAAAAATATTTTTTTTCAAAAAAAAATTATTATTTTTTGAAAAAAATATATATAAAATTAATTTTAAAAGGGAAAATAAAAATAGAAATATCAGAAATGATAAATATAAAAAAGGATTTTATCTACGTAAAAAAAACGTATTAAAATCAACAATTTTTTTCAAAGAAATATTATTAATTGTCGGGATATGTATTTGTAGCTATCTTTCGTAAATAATGATAACTTATGTTTACTTGTTTTTTTAATCCATTAGGTCCTAATTTAGTTAATTCACTAACAGAATATTTAGCTACTAAAGCACGTAAAATTGTTTGTCTAGCTTCTTTTTCATCTAAACTGATTAATTTTTGCGCATTTCTTTTTTTCTTATAAAATGCATGTCTAGAAATTCTATATTTTAAAATACTCTTAATTTGAGTATCCTTAGAACGTCTTTTTGCATCAATCATAGTAATAGGTTTTAGTCCCTTACTAATGAGATTAGTATTTATCCATCCTAATTGTTGTTTTTTCGCATTTAATAATTTTTTTTCAGAAATACCAAATAAATTAAAAAATAACGGAGTAAGTGTAATAATTTTAGGCATATAATTACCTAATATTTTATCCCACATTTTTTTACAAGTAACAAAACCCATAGGCTCCATAAAATTTGTAATTAATCTAGAAGCACGAGTAATAGATTTATTACCAGCTTTAGAAACTGTAGATAAACCACATTCATCAGATAACTGTTCTACAGATGCTTGAACTAATTCAGAAGAAATATTAAAATGATAAATCATCGCTAAAACCATAGCTCTCATTGCACATGCACGATGTTCGTTTAATCGTCTGAATCTTTTTAATGGAAAACCTATCTTGATATTTTTTGCTTGTAAAATATAATTTAATTCACATCGTGCAACATCTATTTCTGATGCTTTTTTCATGGCATAACAAATAAAAGAAGGTCGACGTTTGTTATTTTTAGGAGGTGTAAAAATAGGATTCGGATTGTTTATATAACATTTTCTCGATAGCATAAAATCATACTTTAAGTTATAGAAAAAGATTATTTTTTTGCCTTTATGGAGGTAAAAAAATGTTTTTATTTATATTCTTTAAATTTTTTATATTTAAGAATATATACTTTACTTTTATTTTTTTTTATGAATAAATATAATTTATAAAAGGAACAGATATTCTTAACATAAATTTTAATTATTTTCAATATAACTTGTTAAAATTTTTTTAAAACATCTTGATTTTGAAATAAAAAAAATAAATTTTTATTGGACAACTAGCTAGGAAAAATAAAAAAATGGAAAAAATTATTGAAAAAACCATATATGCTTCTCGTTGGTTAATGTTTCCTGTCTACGTAGGTTTATCATTCGGATTTATATTATTAACATTAAAATTTTTTCAACAAATTATATTTATAATCCCAGATATTTTAGCTATGTCAGAATCAGGATTAGTTTTAATTGTCTTATCTTTGATTGATATTGCTTTAGTAGGTGGGCTTTTAGTCATGGTAATGTTTTCTGGATATGAAAATTTTATTTCTAAAATGGATATAGAAGATAATCAAAAAAGATTAGGATGGATGGGTACTATGGATGTCAATTCAATAAAAAATAAAGTAGCATCGTCTATAGTTGCAATATCTTCTGTACACCTCTTACGTCTTTTTATGGAAGCAGAAAAAATATTAGATAATAAAATTATGTTATGTGTTATAATTCATTTAACTTTTGTATTATCTGCTTTTGGTATGGCATATATTGACAAAATGAGCAAAAAAAAACATATTCTTCATTAATTATTTTTAAAAAAAAATTACAAAGTATTTTATACTAAAACAATTTGAATTATTTTTATGTAAATGTTATATTTCAAAAAATATATAATTTATCATAAATTTTTTCTTCTAAAAAAATAATTTTACTTTAATCAAGTGTATTTAGTGCCTAGAAAAAATTATATATATAATCCTAAACCAGTTTTTAATCCACCTAAAAATAAAAGAAAAAGATCTACATTTATTCGTTATGCCATGAAAAAAGCATCAGAAATAGATGTAGCCAGAAGCAATTTAAATTATACTTTACTTCCTATAGATCCTAAAACTGGTAATATTTTAACTAGATTTAGACGATTAAACGAACATCGTGCTTCTGCTATGAGAGTTATAGTACTTGCTATGTTATATTACTTTGACATTAATTCTAATTTAGTTGAAGCTTCTATTGAAAAATTGGCAGATGAATGTGGTTTATCTACCTTTTCAGATTCTGGTAATAAATCTATTACTCGAGTATCACGATTAATAAATGAATTTTTAGAACCTATGGGTTTTGTTAAATGCAAGAGGGTAAGGAGTCAAATCAATAATAAGTATTTACCTAAAAAAATATTTTTAACACCAATGTTTTTTATGTTATTGGGCATTTCAGAATCAAAAAAATATCATTATTTACCTACAACAATAGAGTTTTCTAAAAAAACAAGTGAAAAAAAAATTTTTTTTTCTTTTTCGGATATAGAAAAAATATCAAAATTAGATGAAAAGTCTGCTCGGAATAAAATTTTAAATGCTTTAATTAATTATTATACTGCTAGTGAACTGACAAAAATAGGTCCTAAGGGTCTTAAAAAAAAGATAGATATTGAATATCATAATTTATGTAAATTATACAAAAGAAAATAATAAAATAAATTTATACACAAAAATTTCATAAGACATTAAAAACACATGTATTGCATTTTTACGTCTTATGAAATTTTTGTGTATAAATTTATTTTATTTAATAAATCATTTTATTTATTGTCGAGAAAATTTTTATGAACTCTAAAGTTATTATTTTTGATACAACTTTACGTGATGGTGAACAAGCTTTACAAGCCAGTTTGAGTGTAAAAGAAAAATTACAAATTGCATTTTCTTTAGAAAAATCTGGGATAGATATTATTGAAGTAGGATTTCCTATTTCATCTCCTGGAGATTTTAAATCAGTTCAAACAATATCAAAAAATATAAAAAAGAGTCGTATCTGTAGTTTAGCTCGTTGTGTAGAAAAAGATATTGATGCAGCAGGAGAAGCTATGTCTGCATCAAATGCGTTTCGAATACATATCTTTTTAGCTACTTCAAGTCTTCATATGGAATCTAAATTAAGAAAAAATTTTAATGAAATTATAGATATGGCTATTTTTTCAGTAAAAAAAGCTTTACGTTATACCGATGATGTTGAATTTTCTTGTGAAGATGCTAGTAGAACTACAATGGATAATTTATGTCGTATTGTAGAAAAATTAATAGATACAGGTGTAAAAACTATAAATATCCCTGATACAGTAGGTTATACTATACCTAACGAACTTTCGTTTATTATTAAAAATTTATTTGAACGTGTACCTAATATTCATAAATCAATAATTTCAGTACATTGTCATAATGATTTAGGAATGGCAGTAGGAAATTCAATATCAGCTATACAAGCAGGTGCTAGACAAATAGAAGGTACTATTAATGGAATTGGAGAAAGAGCTGGTAATACAGCGTTAGAAGAAGTAATTATGGCCATAAAGGTGAGAGAAGATGTTTTACATGTTTCTACTAATATCAAACATAAAGAAATTTATCGCACTAGTCAAATTATTAGCCAAATTTGTAATATGCCAATTCCATCGAACAAAGCTATAGTAGGTAGTAATGCGTTTGCACATTCTTCTGGTATTCACCAAGATGGTGTTTTAAAAAACAGAAAAAATTATGAAATTATGGAACCAAGTAGTATTGGTCTAAAAGAGGTAAAACTAAATTTAACCTCTCGTTCTGGCAGAGCTGCTGTAAAACATTATATGGATGAAATGGGTTATAAAGAGAGTGATTACAATATAGATGAACTTTATACTGCATTTTTAAAATTAGCAGATAAAAAAGGGCAAGTTTTTGATTATGATTTAGAAGCTTTAGCATTTATTAATAAACAACAAGAAGAATTAGAACATTTTTGCTTAAAATTTTTTAGTGTACAATCGATTTCTAATGGTTTATCAACTGCTTCCGTCAAATTATTATGTGGTAAAAAAATACATACAGAATCTTCAACTACAACCAATGGTCCAGTAGATGCTGTTTATCAAGCATTATACAGAATTACACATTTTCCTATAATTTTACAAAAATTTCAACTTGTTGCTAAGGGTAAGGGTAAAGACGCATTAGGACAAGTAGATATTTTAGTTGAATATGAGAAACGTAAATTTCATGGAATCGGTTTAGCTACTGATATTATTGAAGCATCTGCTCAAGCAATGGTTAATGTATTAAATAATATATGGAGAGCACAAGAAGTTAATAAAAAATTAAAAACTTTAAAAAATTTTAAAAAAAAATAGTATAGGTAAAATACCTGTTTATATTTTTTAAAAATATAAAATTATGCTTTTTACACTCATATTTCTAAAAAAGAGAATATTTTCTTTATGAAAAAAAAATATCGTATAGCGGTATTACCAGGTGATGGAATTGGTCCTGAAGTTATGCAAGAAGCATATAAAATTTTAGATGTTTTAAAAAATCATTTTTCACTTCCATTAGAAATAGAAGAATTTAATATTGGTGGTATAGCTATTGATCGAGAAGGTGTAGCTTTACCGAATGATACATTGAAAGGATGTGAAAATTCTGATGCAATTTTATTTGGATCTGTAGGAGGGAGTAAATGGGACAAATTACCAATAGAAAAACGTCCTGAAAGAGCTGCTTTACTTCCCTTAAGGAAGCATTTTAATCTTTTTTCTAATTTAAGACCTGCCAAGTTATATCCAGAATTAAAATGTTTATCTCCTCTTCGTCTTGATATCATACAGAATGGTTTTGATATATTGTGTGTTAGAGAATTAACAGGGGGTATTTATTTTGGAGAACCGAAAGGACGTGTGAAAAAAAATAATTCTGAATATGCTTTTGATACTGAAATTTATCATAAATCTGAAATTATTCGTATTGCTCATTTGTCTTTTCAATTAGCACTTTCTAGAAAAAAGAGAGTTTGTTCAATCGATAAATCAAATGTTCTTCAAAGTTCTGTTTTATGGCGTGAAGTAGTAGAAGAGGTTTCTAAAGAATATCCAGATGTTGTTTTATCTCATTTGTACATTGATAATGCTTGTATGCAAATCATAAAAAATCCTAATCAATTTGACGTATTATTATGTTCTAATCTTTTTGGAGATATTATTTCTGATGAGTGTGCAATGATTACGGGCTCTATTGGAATGTTGCCGTCAGCTAGTTTAAATGAAAAAAATTTTGGTTTATATGAACCAGCAGGAGGTTCTGCACCTGATATAGAAGGTAAAAATATTGCGAATCCTATAGCTCAGATTCTTTCAGTTTCTATGTTAATTAGATATGGAATGAAGTTAAATAAAGTAGCAAATAAAATTGATCATGCAGTACATAGTGTTTTAAGAGCAGGTTATAGAACTGTAGATATATCTAATAAAAAGAATTATTTAAAAACAAATCAAATGGGTGATATTATTGCTGATTTTTTGATTAATGGTAAATAAAATGAAAAAAACATTATATGAAAAAATATATGATTCACATGTTATACATAAAGATAAAAACAATGTATCTATTTTATATATAGATTTACATTTACTTCATGAAGTTACATCACCTCAAGCCTTTGATTCATTACGTGATAAGGGACGAAAAGTTAGACAACCTAAAAAAACTTTTGCTACTATGGATCATAATGTTTCTACAGAAAGTAAAGATATTAATGCATCTGGATTAATGGCAAAAATACAGATGGAAAAGTTAATAAAAAATTGTAATGAGTTTAGTATACCTTTATATGATTTAAATAATCCTAATCAAGGTATCGTACATGTTATAGGTCCTGAAAAGGGGATGACTTTACCTGGTATGACTATTGTTTGTGGTGACTCTCATACATCAACTCATGGAGCATTTGGAGCATTATCTTTTGGTATAGGCACTTCAGAAGTAGAACATGTACTTGCGACTCAAACTTTAAAACAAGAACGTTTTAAGACTATGAAAATAGAAGTATTAGGTGTTATGAATGAATTTATAACTGCAAAAGATGTTATTTTATCGATAATAGGTAAGTTAGGATCATCAGGTGGGAATGGATATGTAATTGAATTTTGTGGTTCTGTAATTGAACAAATGAACATGGAAGAGAGAATGACAATTTGTAATATGGCTATTGAAATGGGTGCAAAATCAGGTTTAATAGCACCAGATCAAGTAACATATTCATATTTAAAAAATAAAATTTATTCACCATTTGGTGATAATTGGAATCAATCATTAAATTATTGGAAAACTTTAAAAACAGATAATAATGCTATTTTTGATAAAACTTTTGTAATTGATATATCAAATCTTGCTCCTCAAATTACCTGGGGGACAAATCCTGATCAAGTTATATCAGTTCATGAAAAGATACCAGATTTTAATTCATTTCAAAATTTAGAAAAGCAGGAATTAGCAAAATCTGCATGTCAGTATATGAATTTAAAACCGGGTACTTATTTAACAGATGTTATGATTGATAAGGTTTTTATTGGATCTTGTACTAATGGACGTATAGAAGATTTAAGATCAGCATCAAAAATTTTGAAAAATAAAAAAATTTCTAATAATGTTAAAGCTATCGTTGTTCCTGGTTCAGGTTTGGTTAAGAAAAAAGCTGAAGATGAAGGTTTAGATAAAATTTTTATTAATGCAGGATTTGAGTGGCGTTTACCTGGATGCTCTATGTGTTTAGGTATGAATAAAGACAGATTAAAAGATGGCGAGCGTTGTGCTTCTACTAGTAATCGAAATTTTGAGGGACGTCAAGGACGGGGGGGGCGAACACATTTAGTTAGTCCTATTATGGCAGCTGCTGCTGCCATATATGGAAAATTTTTTGATATTAGACATTTAAATCATAGTGAGAAATAATTAAAAATGTTTAAATTTACTGAACATACCGGTCGGGTAATTCCTTTAGATATATCTAATATAGATACAGATACCATTATTCCTAAACAATTTTTACAAAAAGTTAATAAGATTGGATTTGGTAAATATTTATTTCATGATTGGCGTTTTCTTGATTCTCATCAGTTAAAAATAAATCATCAATTTATTCTAAATAAAAAAAATTATTTAAATGCAAGTATTTTATTGACTAGAGATAATTTTGGTTGTGGATCTTCAAGAGAGCATGCTGTATGGTCTTTGTTAGATTATGGTTTTAAAGTAATTATCGCACCCAGTTTTGCTGATATTTTTTATAATAATGCTTTTAATAATAAACTTCTTCTTATTACTTTATCTAATGAAGAAATTAATTATCTTTTTAATGTAGTAAGAGAAAATGTAGGTATTCATTTTTTTGTAAGTTTAATTGAGACGAAAATTGTTGTTAATGAAAAAACTTTTTTATTTAAATTAGACGATTTTCGTCGCATGTGTTTGTTGAATGATTTAGATAATATTGATTTAACTATGAGACATCTAGAAGAAATTAAAAAATATGAAGATAAAGTTTGTAAACTTTTTATAAGAAGAAAAGAGTTTCAATCTTATACTTAGTGATTTA